>CAXXJX010000001.1:0-10656 GCA_963662875.2 Chloroflexota bacterium
AACTTCAGCGTCGTGATTCGGCCCGCCGACCTGCCGGAAGGGGGGCCGGCGCTCGACGACGTATTGCAGCGATTAAGCTCCGCTTTGGACACCAGTACCGAGACGCTGGCCGAGCGCATCGAGGCCGGGCGCACGCATCCGTATGAGCCGCTGCGGGTGCAGTCGTACATCGGGCGCAGAGCCGCGCTCGTCCTGGAAGAACAGCGTCACCTCCTGCCCGGCGTCACCATCCTGCCGACACCGATTCGGCACTATCCCGACGGCGCGTTGTTGGGGCACCTCATCGGCTACACCAGCCTGATCCCGGCCGAGCGCCTAGAGAGCTTGCTGCTGCAACGGTACGAGCGCGACGACGTGATCGGCCGGTCGGGGTTCGAAGCCATTGCCGAGGCGGAATTGCGCGGGAGTCCGGGGCGGATGCAGGTGGAGGTTGACGCCGTGGGGCGGACCGTCAACGTGCTCGACACGCTCGTCGAAGCGCAGCCGGGCCACACAGTCATCCTCACGGTGGATACGCGATTGCAGGAGGCGGCCACGCGCTTGTTGCAGCAAGCACTCGACCGGACCGGCGCACTCAACGGCGCGGCCATTGCCATGGTGCCGCAGACGGGGGAAATTCTGGCGCTGGTGAGCCTGCCGAGCTACGACAACAACCTGTTCGCGCGCGGTATTTCTCCCGGCGACTACCAACGCTTGAACGAAGACCCGCGCCCGGCCGCTGGTCAATACCGCCATCGCCGGCCAGTACCCTCCCGGCTCGACCTTCAAGATCGTCGTTGCCGCCGCCGCCCTCGAAGAGCGTGTCGTCCATCCCGACCAGCAGGTCCTCTGCCGGGGGCGCATAGACCTGCCCTCCGGGCACGTCTTTCGCGATTGGCTCCCCCAGGGGCACGGGTCGCTGGGGATCGTTGAAGCGGTGGCGCAGTCATGCGACGTGTATTTCTATTCCGTGGGTGGCGGCTGGGAACCGGCCGGGATTAGCGGCCTCAGCACGGCGAAGCTGGGGAGCTACGCGCAGCTCTTCGGCTTCGGCACACCGGTTGGCCTAGGGCTACCGGGGGAAGAGCCGGGCCTGATACCGACACCGGCCTGGAAGCAACACACCAAGGGCGAGCCTTGGTACCTGGGCGACACCTACAACATCAGCATTGGGCAAGGAGACCTCTTGGCGACCCCCGCTCCAGGTGCTCAACGCCATGAACGTCATCGCCAACGGTGGCACCCTGTACCGCCCGCAACTGGTGCTGGAAGTCCGCGATGCCGAGGGGCACCCGCGCCAAACCTTCGAGCCGGACGCCATCCGCCGCGTGCCGGTGACGGCGCGACACCTGGCGCTCATCCAACAAGGGCTACGCCAGTCCATTACGTCTCCCGATGGGACCACGTATGCAGCCCTCAGAGAGCACACCCCTGGCTATCGCCGGGAAGACCGGCACCTCCGAAGTGAGTGAGACCGTTGAGCCACATGCATGGTTCGCAGGATACGCGCCAGCACACAACCCGCTGATTAGCGTAGTCGTCTTCGTCCAGCATGGCGGCCAAGGCTCGCGGGTCGCCGCGCCCGTCGCCGCCGGCATCATGGACGTGTACGTGCGTGACCTGGCAACTTGAGTAGCGACGAGGAAGAACGCAGTGGGACAACGACGCTGGCACAATCTCGACCCGTGGCTGCTCCTCCTGCCGGTCGGGTTGAGCGGCTTGGGCGTGGTCATGATTCTCAGCGCCACGAACGTACCCGGAGCCGGGCTGGCCCCGGAGGTGGGAGCACATGCCGTCGCAACGCTCATCGGCGTGGCATTGCTGGTCGTCGTGACGCTGATTGACTACCGATGGTGGCGGTCGCTCTGGTGGCTGGCCTACCTGGCCGCCATTGCGTTCCTCGTGTTGGTGATCGTGAGTGGCGAGACTCGCTACGGCGCGCAACGCTGGGTCGGTATTGCCGGTATCCCCTTCCAGCCGTCGGAGTTCGTCAAGCTGGCGTGCATTATTGCCCTGGCCCGGATCCTCGCCGACCACGCGCGGGACGGCCGTCACCTCCGCGGCTTTGCGCTTTCGCTCATCTTGCTCGTGCCGCTACTACTGCTCATCTACCAGCAGCCGGACCTGGCGACGGCATTGGTGCTGGCCGCCATCTGGTTGGGCATGACGCTGGTCGCTGGCGTGCCGCTGTGGATGCTCATAGCGTCGCTCCTGGCCCCGGTCGTCGCGTGGCCGTTGATCTGGCAGCTCCTCAGAGATTACATGCGGCAGCGGATCATGCTGTTCCTCTCCCCGGACAGCGACCCGTTGGGCGCCGGCTACAACATGATCCAGGCACGGATTAGCATTGGCTCCGGGGGCTGGTGGGGCCGCGGGCTGGGCGAGGGCACGCAGACGCAACTGAGCTTCCTGCGCGTGCGGCACACGGACTTCATCTTCGCCGTCGTCGGCGAGGAACTGGGCTTCTTCGGCGCTATCGGTGTGCTGGTGGCCTATGCGTGGCTGATCCTCCGCTGCCTGGCCGCTGTCACCGGCACCACCGACATCTTCGGCCGGCTCTTGGCAACCGGCGTCGCGACCATGTTGCTCTTCGAGATATTCGTCAACGTGGGGGTGAACTTGGGTCTCGTGCCGGTGGCCGGCATCCCGTTGCCCTTCCTGTCCTACGGGCGCTCGGCCTTGCTGGCCAATTTCCTGGCGCTCGGTCTGGTCCAGAGCGTGCGCCTCTACGGACACCAGCGGCGCTACGATTCCGCGCCGGCGGCGCAGCTACCCTTGGCCGCGCGACTGCGCCGCGCCGGATAGCCGACGATCAGCCACAGAGAGTACAGCGTATGAGCACCGAGAAGACGACCACCGGCGGCAACGAGCAAGCGGTCACGTTGGCTGTGCCGGCGTCCACCTCCAATCTGGGGCCGGGCTTTGACACGCTCGGCCTGGCTCTCGATCTGTGCAACGAGGTGACACTGCGGGTTGGACGCATCGGCGATACCAGCGGGGTGGATCGCATCAGCGGCGCGGGTGCAGACAGCCTCGCCACCGACGAGAGCAACTTGGTGCTCCGCGCCGCCGCCGCACTGTACCGCCGGCTGGGGCAGACGCCGCCACCGTTGCGGGCCACCCTGCACAACCGCATTCCGCTGGCGCGGGGGCTAGGGAGCAGCGGCGCGGCCGCTATCGGCGGTTTGATGGCAGCGAACATCTTGACCGGGGAGCATCTCGATCATGCTGACCTGCTCGCGCTGGCTACCGACCTTGAGGGTCATCCGGACAACGTTGCGCCAGCGCTCATGGGCGGGCTGGTGATCTCCGCGCTGGCCGATTCCCACGACGGGCGGCGCATTCTCACGCACTGGCTGCCGCCACCGCCGGCGGCGATTGCGCTCTGCATCCCCGACCAGCCCTTGGCGACGGAGGCGGCGCGGCGAGTGCTGCCGCAGCGCGTCCCGCTCGGTACGGCCGTGCATAACCTCAGTCGGGTGGCCCTACTGGTCGCTGCGCTGGCTACCGGCGACTACACCCACCTGCGCCAGGCAATGGACGACCGCTTGCACCAGCCGCCGCGGGCCACTATTTTCCCGCCGCTCGCGCCGGTTATGGCCGCCGCGCTGGCGGCCGGAGCTGCCGGCGCCTGTCTCAGCGGCGCCGGCTCGACGCTGCTGGCAATCGTCCCGGAGGGCACCGGCGCGGCCCACACAGTCGCAGCAGCGATGGTGGGCGCCTGCGCGGCGGCCGGCTATCCGGCACAGCCGGCCGTGGTCCGGCCGCGGGAACAGGGCGCCGTGGTCCTGCATCGTCCCCCACCCTAGCCCTCCCCCGTTGCGACGGGGAGGGAACTGCTGGCTCCCCACCACGGCGGCGTCAGCAGCCTCGTCCCCCTGCCGCAGCGGGGGGACCATAGGGGGGCGTGCCCGCTCAGTTGAGCCGGGGCTGGGAAGGGTCCTCTCGATAGCGCAGCGAGGTACGCAAAATCTCGTTTTCGCGGCGCAACAGGGCCGCCGCATCTTGCAGCCGATCCGCCGTCGTCTCGGTGCGGAGCAACCGCTGCCGGTCGCTGTGTACCGTCTGGATGAGCGCCCCGAGGAAGAAGGAGAGGGCGCTGGGGTCGGTGGGCGCCCGCTTCCACACCCGCTCCAGTAGCTGGCTGCCGTCATCGTCATCGCGCGACAGGGCGGTGGCAAGCAGACGCAGGTACCGCTGGCCGAGCGTGCGGGCCGTATCCGACAACTCGCTCAATGCCACCTCATCGGCGCCGGGACGATCATCGAGATAGGTCACTCGTGCGACCAAGTACGGTCCCGGCTGCACCACCTCCTCGATTCGAAAACGGGTATCGCCCAGCACGACCAGGTGGATCATCCCATCATCGCGCTGATCCACCTCGACGATCCGACCGAGGGTGCCGACGCGGTGGGGTACCGCAGTGACGGTCTGGGCCGCGGCGGCCGCTTCGACCTCCGGACCGTCTTTGATGAGCACCACGCCAAAGGCCGGCGTCGGCATGGCGAGACAGCGCGAAACCAATTGCTTATAACGCGGCTCGAAGACGCGGAGGGGGACGGCGGTGTGCGGAAAGAGCACGACGGATTGGAGCAGGAAGAGCGGTAACTCGGCTGGCCGGTCGTTCATAGGCTCACTGTAGCCCGTCCGGGAGCGCGAGTCAAAAGAGGCTCGGCTATCAGCCGTCAGCCATCCGAGGGCACTGGGTCTGCGGACACGGCGCTTGTTAGGCAGCGCACCGTCACCTATCATCAAATGACTGTGTCTTGGTATTTGCTCGGCAGGTGACGTGAGAACATGGTTAGTAGCCGCAGCGCGGAAGTCATTTCGGCAATCCCTAGTCGTTTCCCGCGGATTGTCCGCGATCCCGTGGTCGTTGGCGGCGAGCCAACGGTCCAGGGTACACGTGTGCCGGTCCGCTCGATTGTAGTGCTGTACCAGCTCTACGGTGATACCGAGCGTCTGCGGAGGGCTTTTCCGCGCTTAGATGACGATGACGTTGATGAGGCACTGGCATTCCTATGGCGCCAACCTTGAGGAAGTAGACCGACTTATCGCTGAGAACGAAAGGGCTGTAGGAGGCCAGTGATGGCAGACTTGGTGGTTGACTCGCACCAGCACTTCTGGAATATCGCGCGTTTCGAGTATCCGTGGATGGGGCCGGAGGTAGCGCCGATTGCCAAGACGTTCATGCCGCCCGACCTCGCACCGATCCTGGCGGAGCTGGGGATAGACAAGACGGTGCTCGTGCAAGCACGGAGCGCGCTGGAGGAAACGACCTGGTTTCTGGAGTTGGCTACGGAGTACGACTTCATTGCCGGCGTCGTCGGTTGGGTGGACTTGCTCGATCCGAACTTGCCGCGGGTGCTCGATCACCTACTCGGCCATCCCAAGTTCAAGGGCGTGCGGCATCAAGTCCACGACGAGCCGGACGAGGCGTGGATGGTCCGCGACGACGTGCTGCGCGGCCTCCGCGAGCTGGCCAAGCGCGACATTCCCTACGACCTGCTGCTCCGTCCTCCCACACCTGAAGTACGTGCCGCGGGTGGTGGATCGGCTGCCGAACCTCCCGCTGGTCGTAGACCACATCGCCAAGCCGGAGATCGCCGAGGGCACGAATTGACGAATGGGCACGCGACATGGAGCAGGTCGCCGCCATCCCGCACGTCTACTGCAAGGTGTCGGGCATGATTACCGAGGCCGATTGGGATTCCTGGACCCCCGCGGACCTGCGTCCCTACGGCGAGGTGGTGGTGCAGCAGTTCGGCTACGACCGCCTGATGTTCGGCAGCGACTGGCCGGTATGCCTGCTGGCCGGGACCTATCGGCAGGTCTGGGACGCCGCACACACGACTGTCGGGCCGTTGAGCGACGGAGAGCACGCCAAAGTGTTCGGTCGCAACGCGGCGACGTTTTACAAGCTGGCCGGTGAGGCGTGACAGGCCGGCGCGAGGTGTATACTCTGAGCCGATACGTCATTGACCTGAAGGAGACTAGGTATGGCTGCCTCCACTGCACGAGAACACGCCGAGAACCTCTGGCGATACCACGAGAGTAGTGTCTTGGCGCTGCTCCAACGCTACAACAAAGAGATAGACGACCTGCGACGGCGGTCCATCATTAGCCAGCTTGCCGCGGACCTGGAAGCCGGCGCGGACCAGACCTATGGCGAGGAAATGCTGGTCGCCTACGCGATATTGGTCGGCTTCACCAATCCCGACGGCAGTCTGAGCCTCTCGGTGAAGGACATCGGGACGTGGGCTTGGGAGAGCTTCAGCAGGAACCTCCTGCTCCTCCGCTGGCCGCCCATCGCGTGGCCCTACCGCCGCCGCCTCAGCCAGATGCACCAGGAGCGCATGTCGTAGCGTTCCCCCCGGCCCCCTCCCTAGCCCTCCCCCGGAGCAAGCTCCAGGGGGAGGGAATCGACCATCCACCTCCTCGCTGACCACCGGCCATCGGCGCCTCACAGGTATCATAGTGAGGTAGGTCCAAGAGCGAGCGCGATGGATAGCATCACCGTAACCGATCTGGTCAAACACTATGGCGAGTACGTAGCCGTCAACGGGATCACGTTCGCCGTGCCGAAAGGCGAGATTTTCGGCTTTCTCGGTCCGAACGGGGCCGGGAAGACGACGACCATCAACGTGCTCTGCACGCTCATCAAGCCGACCGCCGGGGCGGCGACGGTCAACGGCTACGACGTACTCACCCAGCGCAGCGAGGTGCGGCGCTCGATTGGTCTCGTCTTCCAGGAGCCGACGCTCGACGACTACCTCACCGCAGAGCAGAACTTGCTCTTTCATGCGTATGCCTATGGCGTGCCACGGGCGGTCCGGAACGAGCGGATGCGCGAGCTATTGACGCTCGTGGAGCTGTGGGACAAGCGCAAGCAGAAAATCCGCACCTACTCCGGGGGTATGCGGCGACGGCTGGAGCTGGCGCGGGGACTACTGCACCATCCCGACGTGCTGTTCCTCGACGAGCCGACGCTGGGCCTCGACCCACAGACGCGCCGCCGTATCTGGGACTACATCCTCGACCTGCGCGAGCGGGAGCAGCTGACTATTTTCCTCACGACCCACTACATGGACGAGGCGGAGCACTGCGAGCGCATCGGGATCATTGACAACGGCGAGATCGTGGCCCTCGACACACCTGACCGCCTGAAGGACGCCGTCGGTGGCGACCTCATCACGCTCAAGACGGAGGACAACGCGGCGGCCGAGCGGGAGCTGAACGAGCAGTATCGGGTCACGCCACGGATTGAGGACGGCACCGTGCAGTTTGCCGTGCCGCACGGTGACGAGTTTCTGCCCGATCTGCTCCGTGGCTTCAGCCAACGCATCGTGTCCATTGGGCTGCGGCGGCCGACGCTGGAAGACGTGTTCCTCAAGCTCACCGGCCACGCTATTCGCAATGATGAGCCAAGTACGCGGCAGCAGATGATCGAGACGGTAGCGCGGCGCTGGGGAGGGCGCTGATCGTGGCTGGGGTGTATCGCGGGCTATGGGTGGTCGCCTACCGTGAGCTACTGCGCTTCACGCAGGATCGGCCGCGCATGGTCTCGTCGTTTGCCTTCCCGCTGATGTTCCTCCTGATCTTCGGCGCCGGCTTCAGCAACATCATCGGGACGCTCACACCCGGCGTGGAATTTCATGATGTTCATGTACCCCGGCATCATTGCCATGTCGGTGCTCACGAACTCCCTCTTTGCGGGTGTCTCCATCGTCTGGGACCGCGAGTTCGGCTTCCTGAAAGAGGTGCTGGTCGCGCCCATCAGTCGGACGGGGGTGGTCCTGGGCAAGGCCGTCGGCGGTTCGCTGGTCGCCTTGGGCCAGACTATCGTATTGTTGGCGCTCGCGCCGTTCATGGGTCTGACCGTGACGCCGCTGCTACTACTCAAGCTGATTCCCACTGTCGCTATCGTCTCGCTCTGTCTCTCCAGCCTAGGCATTCTGGTGGCCTCGCGGATGCGCTCCCAGCAAGGCTTCCAAGTAGTAATCCAGGCGCTGATCTTTCCCTTGATCTTCCTGGCCGGGGTGTTCTTCCCGATTAGCAGTGCGCCCGGCTGGCTCCAAGTCATCTCCAAAATCAACCCCTTGACGTATGGTGTGGATGCGATTCGCCAGATTTTTCTCGGTGATGCGCTGGCAGCGGCGACGGCAGCCTCCGGCCGCGAGGGGGTCACGCTCGGCGTCACACTCTTCGACCATACGATGAGCGCCGGCGAAGACCTGCTGGTCATAGGACTGCTGGGGGTAGTGTTGATGAGCGCCGCGATCTGGGCGTTCAGTCGGCAGGAGTAGCCGCGTGGGATCGCACCCGGAAGGCGCATGGGAATGACTGCTCGCACTGCCGTACACGATGAGGCCCCCGGCGCAGCGTCTTCTACTGCGTGGTCGGGGACGGTGCTGTGGGTCAGTGGGCGGCTTCTACGACGTGCAGACCGATCATGGGATCGTCCGCTGCGTGCTGCGCGAGCGGCTCCGCAAGAATCTTGTCTACCCGGAGAGTCGGGGCCGGCGCAAGCGCGTGCAGGCGGTACGCAAGCAGGAGATCGTCGAGCCGGCGGTGGCCGGGGGACCGGGTGCGGATTGCCCCGCCCACCGCCGCGCAAAGCGGCACCGAGCCTATCGGTACCATCGAGGAAATCCTGCCACGCACCAGGGAGTTCACCAGACAGGCAGTGCTCGGCCACGACCGCGGTGGTCACACGGCGGGGCAGACGATCATTGCCAATCTCGACCAGCTCATCGTGGTGATCTCGTCCCGCCGGCCAGAGCCGCGGGTGGGACTGATTGACCGCTTTCTGGCCGCGGCCGAGGCCGCCGAGCTGGCCGCGCTCGTCTGCGTCAACAAGCTCGACCTCGGCCTCACCCCGGACCTCGACGCCGAGCTACGGGTGTTCGAGGATATCGGCTACCCCGGTGGTACGCACGAGCGCCACGAGCGGCCAGGGGATTGACGTGCTCCGCGAGCAGCTCCGCGACCACGTATCGGCGTTTGTCGGCGCCTCGGGAGTGGGCAAGTCCACACTGCTCAATGCGCTCCAGCCGGAACTGGCCCTGCGAGTCGGCGCGGTGAGCGAGGCAACCGGCAAGGGGAAGCACACAACGCGCCACGCCCGCCTGATTCCCCTGGAGAGTGGCGGCTTCGTGGCCGATACGCCAGGGCTGCGCCAGTTGAGCCTGTGGGAGGGTCAGCCCGGAAGAGGTGGAGTGGTGCTTCCGCGAGTTCCGCCCGCTGCTCGGCACCTGCAAGTTCGGCAACTGCGCCCACACCGGCGAAGTCGGCTGCGCTATCGCAGCAGCCGTCGAATCCGGTGCGATTGACCGGCGCCGGCTGGAGAGCTACCGGCGTCTATACGCCGGCCAAAGCGAGCAGCTGCCTTATTGATGGGACTCACCCCCCGCCCCCCTCTCCATCGCCGAGCGATAGAGAGGGGGTGTGGACCTAACCCCCGGCCCCTTCCCTGCCAGGGAAGGGGAGTCTGATGACAAGGTACCCCCATCCTGTAGATGAAGGGTACAATGGACACTGTTGGAGGTAATGAGATGCCAGCGATTATCTTCAGAGACCGAGAGGCTTGGATGGCCTCGTATGCTGTCTTTGACGAGCTTGGCGCGCCAGTGACTGTGGTCCGTAACCCAGAGGACGATGACCGTCCGATCCACATTATTGGCGCCCGGTCCTGGCCGCGCCTTGTCGGACTGCTGGAGCAAGCGGCCATTCCATACAAGGTAGTAACGAAGGCCCCGTCGACTCTACATCCTCCCGTCCCCCACTACTCGGCGTAGCCGTGGGGGTGGCGGCGGTGCCATTCCCAGGCGCTCGCCACAATCGCTTCGAGGGACGCATGGCGTGGTCGCCAGCCGAGGTCGGCCGCCAGGCGAGCGGAGTCGGCTACGAGCACGGCCGGATCGCCGGGCCGGGCCGGTTGCTCGACCACCGGGAGCGGATGACCCGTGACGCTCCTGACCACTGCTACCACCTCGTGGACCGATGCGCCGGTCCCGGTGCCGACGTTGTAGGCGGCGGCGGCCGGGCGGCCCGCTGCGAGTGCCTGCAACGCCAGGACGTGCGCCTGGGCCAGGTCAACCACGTGGATATAGTCACGAACGGCGGTGCCGTCCGGCGTGGGGTAGTCGGTGCCGAACACCTGCACGGCCGGTCGTTGGGCCCAAGGGGACCTGCAAGACGAGCGGGATGAGATGCGTCTCGGGGTGGTGGGCCTCGCCGAGGCGCGTGCTGGCGCCGGCGGCGTTGAAATAGCGCAGCGAGATCGAGCGCAGGCCGGAGGTGCGGGCAAACCAGCCGAGGGCGCGCTCGAATGTCGCCTTGGTCTCGCCATAGACGCTCACCGGCGCGAGCGGCTGGGTCTCTGCCAGCGGCGAGCGCGTCGGCTCGCCGTAGACACCGGCGGTCGAGGAGAAGACGAGCAGCCGCACGTCGGCTGCGAGCATAGCCTCGACCAGGTGCAAGCCGTTGATGACGTTGTTGCGGTAGTAGCGGGCGGGCTGCCGCATCGACTCCGGCACGAGGATGGACCCGGCCATGTGGACGACCGCTTCGATACGCTGCTCGCGCAGCAGCGGCGCGAGGGCGGCACGATCAGCCAAGTCGGCGACGACGAGGCGGGCCGCCGGCGCGACCGCCGCGCGGTGGCCATTGCTGAGG